>NZ_JACBZS010000002.1 GCF_013408305.1 Naumannella cuiyingiana
CGGTCGATCACCACGCCATCACCGTCTCCGCGCTGAAGGGCGGCATCACGAAAACCACCGTCGTGCTGGCGATCGGCACCGTGCTCGCGCTGCACCGCCGCGACCTCGTGCTGGCGATCGACGCCAACGCCCACCGCGGCACCCTCGCCCAACGCCTCGGCGAAGAAACCACCAAGACGGTCCGCGACCTCGCCGGCCAGTTGAACCAGGTCACCTCCGCGACCGACTTCCGCCGGTTCACCTCCCAAGCCGACACGCGCCTCGAAGTCCTCGCGTCCGAACGCGACCCCGTGAAAGCCCAGGGGTTCTCGGCCGAGGAATATCGCGACGTCGTTGACGTCGCCAAGATCTTCCGCTCGGTGATCCTAACCGACACCGGCACCGACCTCACCCTGCCGTTGATGGCCGAGGTGTATCGGGCCACCGACACCCTCGTCGTCACCGCCACCACCGCCCACGACGGCATCCAACTCGCCGCCGAAACGCTCGACTGGTGGGCCGAATTCGCCGGCGAGGAACTCGTCTCACACGCCGTGCTCGCGGTGACTGAGATCGTGCCGTTCACCCTCCGCCCCGACCAAACCCACCACGTCGAGCAGCTGCTCCAGGCCCACCAGCAACAGCAACAGCAGCGGCGCGCGGAAATCCGTGCCCAACTCGGCGGCCGGGTCGCCGAGATCATCTTCGTCCCCTACGACCCCCACCTCCACGACGGCGGCCACTTCGCCTGGCACCAACTCGGCCGCGACACCCAGATCGCCTACGAACAACTCGCCTACGCCATCGCCCAGCAATTCGGCGGCCGCGGCCGCATTGTCGGGACTGAGAATTCGCGTCAGTCACATGGGTCAGGCACGGGTACGTGAACGGCAGATCCCGAAGGGGCATCCCCGCCGCACAACTGGGGCTCGGTGCGCCCCAGCTACGGAGGGTTAGCCGGGGCGCGCCGGCGTTCTTCGCCAACTGATCCCTACCGCATGTATTAAACATCTGGTTGCTGGTAGTGTCCAGACCGCGGCACCCGATCGGGAACAATGACCGGGTGCCGCGCCGTGCCCGCCCCTCCCTGCCCCCATCACTGGAGGCCATCGTGAACGCTTTCGGCATGAGTCCGGTGCGGATCGCGATCTTGTCCGTCCTGGCGCGCCAGTCCGATCTCACGATCGGCGAGATCGCGGACGCCACCGCGCTGAGCCGGCCCACGATCGGGCCGCATCTAGGCGCGATGCTTACCGCTGGACTCATCCGGACCGACCAGCCCGACCAGCAGGCGCTCGGCGGGCGGCGCGTGCGCTATTCGGCGAACACGGCAGAGGTGCGGCGCCAGATCGCGCAGCTCATGGGCACACTCGCACCCATCCCGCCTCGGAAACGGCCCTAATCCGAGGTCGTGCAGTGGTTGTCGGTCTAATATCATTCGCGTTTTTGTTGCGTGTCGCCCTCGCGGAAGCACGGCACGGTGCGCCAGGATGACTTTCATGGCTCGCTGGACTCGCACGGAGACCGATACCCGGCCCTTGCCGGTAGGCGCCGAGGTCGACCTCGACACCGTCGCCCTGTTCGACACGATCAGCCGCGCACGCGGACACAGATCGCGCAGCGTCACCCTGCGCGAGGCCATCGACGAGTACATCGACACCCACGGCCACGAAGCCGGGCTCGTCCCCCAGGAGGCGCTGTTCGACGCAGCCGGCTAAAACGCCGGCCCCGTTCAGGGCAGTGCCCTGAATCGACGATGCCGCGGTGGCAGCCGCGGCACTCGTCCAGATCTGTAGGGAAGTAACCAGCTTCCCGAACTTTCCTTCACACCCACGAAGGGAGCTTCGCTATGCCTTCAGCATGCCATCGCGACCCCGGAAAATCCAGCGCACCAGGCCCTGGGCGGCGTGTCGCCCGCCAACCCCAGCTGCCCTGCGCCACCACCGCCCGCGCCGGCTTCACCTCAGGTGACGCGTACGACCACCGGGCCGCCGCACAAATCTGCGCCAGCTGCCCACTCGCCGACGCCTGCCTACACGAGGCGTTCCGACTCGACACCGCCCACCGCGCCGGCACCGACCCGTACGGCGCCTACGGCTGCTGGGGCGGGGTTTGGTTCGAACCCGGCCACCCGCCCGAGCAGCTGCTCCACAGCACGGCAGTACCCGCCCGGTGAGCGCCCCGGCTGCTGTCGACGCCTGGCAGCTCACCCGGCAGATCTCCCCGCGGCCGCGCGTACGCGCCGCCGTGCGCGAGGCCGGCGGCGCGATCGCCAACCTCTACCCGGTCGACGTCGACGTCGACGGACCCGAGCCCGACACCCCGTGGGCGGTCTGCCTCACCGGACCCGACCGCCGCTACCACCTGCTCGGGTTCGACTTCGACGCCAAACAACCCGGCCGCCCCGCGGCCCACGACGCCGAACGGCTCGCTTCGCTGTGCGACCAGCTGCGGATCCCGGTGGTGCTGTGCGCGTCCGCCGGCGACCCCGACGGCGGCCGGCACCTGTGGATCGGGCTCGCGCACACCCTTGACGCCCGCCTGGTGCACACCCTCGCGCGGGCGGCCGCCAGCTGGCTGCCCAGCCTCGACATCACGCCGCTGCTCAACCCCGCCGCCGGCTGCCTGCGCCCGCCCGGCGCACCCCACCGCACCGGCCAGCCCTCTCAGATCCTGCGCGGCGACCCCGTCGAGCTGATCCGGCCCCGCGCGAGCCGTCGCCAGCTCACCCAGCTGCTCGACGCCATCGAGGACCAGCTCGCCCACTACCGCAACCCCACAACCGCAGCACCGAGCGCGGCGGCGGGTGTGGCGATCGACGGCCACGGCCGCCGCTACCTGCCCGGCCGGACACGGCGTACACCGGCGCCGGCGAGCCTGGACGCGCTCACCACCGCCGTTCCCGCCGGCGCCGACGCCTCCGCACAGATGTGGGTCGCGCTGCTCGGCTGCGCCCGCGCCGGCTGGCAGCACCACGAGCTCGCCGCCTTGCTCGACACTGCGCCCGGTCTCGAACACGCCCGCACCCAACCCGCCGCCGACCGCGGCCGCTCAAGAACCCCGCGGCCGACGTCCGGCCGGCACAGCCCGGCCCGGGTCCTCGCCGACGACTGGGACCGTGCCGTCGACCACCTCGCCCGACAGCACCCTCCAGCCGCCCGCACCGCGCACGATGCCGACGCCGCCCGAAAGGCCGCGGCGATCGACCACACCGTGCACGCAATCCAGGAGCGGGCCGACGCCATGCCCGGCCGCTGGCGCCACGGCGGCGCCACCCACCGCCGCACCCTCGACGGAATCTGCCTGCTCGCCTGCCGCGGCCTGACCCTCGACCTCGAGCTCCCGATCCGCCACCTCGGCCTGCTCACCGGACTCAGCCGCGAAACCGTCCGCCAGGCCCTCGCCGCCCTCGCCGCCGATGGCTGGCTCATCCACACCCGACCAACCCACGGCCCCCGAGCCGCCGCCTGGGTTCTCCACAGCCCCCTCGACTATCCCTTGCCACAAGAGGTCACACGCCCCCGACTCGGTAGGCCCCAGCGGTCGCAGCTCGAGCAGCGCCTTGCGCTCGCCCGCCACGACGCGTTCAGCACCACGCGCGCCGGGGGTCAGGGCCTCGGCTGCGAGGCTGGCACCGCGTGGGCACGACTCAGCACCGAACCGGACCTTGCCGCTCAAACCCGCGACACCATCCTCGGGAAGCTGAACCGTGCAGGTCTTCTCGAACAGACGGTCAACCTGGGGACCGGTGAACTGAGCTGGCAGCCTGTCGATCGACGTGACCAGGTCGCCAGCGAACGCGGATGCACTGGCGTCTTGGAGGCTCGCGCCCAAAGCTACGCCGCAGAACAGAGGTTGTGGGCCTGGTGGAACCGAGAACTCACCTTCCTCCGCTCTCCCCGCAAGGAACGCCGGCGACTCCGCCCCTACGCTCCCGCACTGGTCCGCGTCGACGAGTCCCGCTACCCACGGCGACCCGGCGGGCTCCCCGACCATCCGACGGCGTACGCAGCTCTCATCGAGGAACAGCAGGCGTCAATAGTGCCAGCAGCCGCGTGAGCTTCGCGGGTGAAACCTGTGCGAATCCAACAGTGGGCGACCACCTGCGCGTCTGTGTTTCCTGATTCGGCAATTCTCGAACCTCACCGGCTCCGCGCAAGGGCCGCAAAACACGGCCTGCGGCCGCCCTCCGGGATCGCTCCGCGATTCTTTTGCTTCCCCCCTTGCTTCTCCGCCGCCTCGGCCTCGAACTTGCTGCCATCAGGAAACACCCCCACCACCGTCAACACCACCAACACCAGCATTAGAGGAGCGAACATGACCAACAGCACCACCTGGCCCGTCGTCGAGTACAACGTCAAGAAGACTGCCCAGCAGATCCGCACCACACTGCGAACCAGCTACCCCGACACCAGCTTCCGGGTCCGGATGAGCCGCGGCACCGGTTACGGCTGGCTCGACATCGCCTGGACCGACGGGCCCACCGAACCCGCCGTAATGGAGCTGACGGCCCGGTTCCAGTCCGCACGGTTCGACAGCACCGCCGACAGCTACCAGCCGATGCTTCCCGAGCTGTACCTGATCGACGGCGTCCCGACCGAGATCCGCTACCACTGCCGCGGCATCAGCACCGCCCGGACCTACAGCCCCGACGCCCGGGAATGGGCACAACGACACGCCCAGCCCGGAACAGACAGCTGGCACCGCGCCGAACGCCTCGGCTACCCCGACACCGCCGACCTCGCCACCCGCATCCTCCTCGAGGAAACCAACCTCACCAGCTAACGCCACTCTTACCAGCATTACCACCACAGAAGGGAACCACGCCATGATCGTCACCGTGTACACCAAGCCCGGCTGCGGGCCCTGCCGCGCCACTCAGCGCGCTCTCACCGCCGCCGGGATCGACTTCCGGGCCGTCGACCTGACCGCCAATGCCGACGCACTTGCCCACGTTCGCCAGCTCGGCTACAGCTCCGCGCCCGTCGTCGAAGCCAGCGCCACCCATTGGGCCGGGTTCCAGCCCGACAAGATCATCGCGCTGAAGTCTTGACCCGCAAAACCCCCAACAGTACTATTAACTCTAACGCCAGCAACTAGCGAAGGGACTCATGTCATGAGCACGATCAGCCGCACCGGAAACCTGGCCGCCGCCCCCGAGCTGCGCCAAGGCGAGTCTGGGCCCTATACCTACGCCCGCGTCATCGTCACCGACCGGATCCGCCAGGCCGACGACAGCTGGACCGACGGGCCGGCGATCGCCTACAACGTCGCGGTCAGCGGCTCCCAGGCCGAAAACCTGGTCGCCGCCGCCGAATCCGGCGGGAACATCCGGGTCACTTTCACCGGGACCTACCGGGTCACCGAGTACGTCGACAACGAAGGCGGCACCCGGATCCAACATGAGGTCCGTGCCACCGACATCGGCGCCAGCTTCCGCGGCCAGCGAGTGCAGGTCGTCCGGCCCGGAGGGACCAGCTGAACACGGCGAATCGTCGCGGTGGAGGGTGCGGTCCCAATGCGGGCCGCCCCCTTACCCCTGTAGCTCTATTAGTAGTGTTAGTTCTGTTAGATGTGAGGAGACTCCGATGATCTTGGCCGTGAGTAATCAGAAGGGCGGCGTGGGCAAGACCACGACCACCGTGCAGCTGGCCGCGGTCGCGGCCGCGCAGGGCCGGCGGGTGCTGCTCGTCGACGCCGACGTGCAAGGCAACCTGTCGAGCGTGGTGGCCGAGGTCGATGACGACCAGACCGGGCTGGCCGACGTGCTGTCCACCCGATCACCCGACACCATCCGGGACGTCATCACCGGCACCGGCTGGCGCCAAGTGGACCTGGTCCCGACCGCCGGCGTCGCGCTAGGCGCCGTCCGTGACGAGCTGGTGATCGCCGGCGCCGGCCGCGAACTCCGACTGCGCGAGGCGATCGGCGAGGTGGCGGGGGAGTACGACCTGATCGTGATCGACTGCGCCCCGGCGCTGGACCAGCTGACCATCAACGCGTTGTGCGCCGCGGATGCGGTCGCGATCATCACCCACACCAAACTGTGGTCGTTGAACGGGCTCGACCAGCTGCTCGCGACGATCGGCAGCGTGCAGACCTACTACAACCAGGGCTTGCGGATCGCCGGCGTGGTGGTCAACCAGCACGAGGCCGGAACGGTGTCCGGGCGGGCCTGGCTGGACGACCTGCGCACCGCCACGGCTGCACGTGACCTCGAGCTGCTCGAGCCGCCCATCCCGAAACGGGTGCTGATCTCTGATGCGACCGAGGCCGGCCGCGGCCTGGCCGACTGGGGGAGCGCGGAAGCGAGCGAGTTGGCCCAGATCTACGCCCAACACCTCATTGCCCTGACCCGCGAGGATCCGACCCCGAAGGCGGTGGCCCGATGAGCGCCCGACCCGCACCCAAGCGATCCCGGCTGGCCGGGAATTCGCCCGTCGCCCCCGCACCAGCCGAAGCGCCGGCCGAACAGCCCGCGCCGGCGGCGCCGGCGAAGAAAAGCCGGCCGAAAGTGTCGTTCTACCAAGACCCAGACGACACCGCCCGGGTCCGCGCCGCCATCCTGCACACCATGACCACCGAAGGCTCCCGCGGCCTGTCGCAGTTCATCCACGACGCCGTGATGGAGAAAGTCGAGCAGCTCGAGGCCCGCTACAACGGCGGCGAGCCGTTCCCGCCAGTCGGCCCGCGCGAACTACCGCAGGGCCGCCCGATGGGCGAATAGACCGACTGGGCGCTGGTCTGGCGTCGACGAGGAGGAAGGCTGTGCAGGTCCCGTTGCAGTACCGGCCGCTCGGCGTGGAGGGCTCCACCCGGGCCAGGCACTCGGTGTGGTGGCGCCGGCTGCGGCACGGATGGCGCCGGCTCGCCGCCACCGGCGACCAGCTGCCGGTCATGCCGCGCCACTACGCGATCGCGCTCGTCGCGCTGCTGTTCGTGGTGGGCTGGGGGACCGGCGTGCGTGTTGCGATCGAGTATCTGATCGCACCGACGGCGCCTGAGTTGTTGTATGCGTCGATTCCGGCGGCGCTGGCGAAACAGCTGCCCGAGTGGGCGACCATCGCGGTCTGCCTGGTCGCGCTGCTCGCTACGTTACGGATCTTCGGGATCCGGCCCGCGGCACTCGGCCTGCGCCGCCCGCGCAGCCTCTCGGATTGGGGCTGGGAGGCCGGCGCAGCGCTGTGGTGGTTCGCCGCCCTCGGCGTCGGTGGCTTCCTCGGCTCCCGGGCCCGCGCGCTCTGGGGCGGGGAAGCCGGCTACCCCGGGATCGGGCTGCTCCAAGGCAACGGTGTCGAGCTGGCCGGCACCCTCCTGTCGGTCACCTTGGCCGGGCCGGCCGAGGAGATCATCCTGGTCGCCGGGCTGGTCGTCGCCTTTCAGGCCGCCCGGATCCCGCTCCCCGTCATCCTGGCCGTCGGGATCGCGCTGCGGGTGTCGTTCCACCTCTACTACGGGCCCGCGATTGCACTCACCCAGCACCTGGCCTGGGCGATCGGCGTGCTGCTCGGATTCCTGCTGATGCGCCGGATCCTCGGCATGGTCGTGATGCACAGCCTGGCCAATGCCATCGCCGCCGTCACCGCCTACACCGGGATGGGCCTGGTGTTCGCCCAGCTCGTCTACTTCCTGGTGTTCGCCGGCCTGCTTGTTCTCGTCATCCTTGGCATGCGGTCCAGGCAGAAGGCTCGCCGACGCGGGCGAGCGCCGACCCAGGACCGGATCCGGGCTGCCGAGGCCGTGGTCGACGAGCTCGCCCACGCGGCCGGGATGGCCAGACCGAAGGTCGTGGTGAAAGGGGAATATAACGCCTCCGCGCGCGGGGGTTCGCAGCTCGAGCTTGGCTCTCGGCTCCTCGCCGAACCTGTGGCGGTGATCGGCCCGGTCATTGCGCACGAGTTTGCCCACCTCGAGGAGTGGGCCACCCCGAAGGCGGCCCGGCGGCGCGTGTTCTCCGCGGTGGGCCTGCCGGGCTTGATGCTGGTGGGTATGGGTTTGCTCGGGTTGCCGTTGTGGACCGCCGAGCCGCCGTGGTGGTGGACCGGTGCCGTGATCGCCGCCATCGTCGCCATGGTCGCGCTCATACTGGCCAACGCCGCCCAGCAGCGCGCGCTGGAAACCGCCGCCGATGCCCGCGGGGCCGAGCTGGGCTACCCGATGACGCTCGGCACGCTGCGCTGGCTGAACCGCGCCGAACACGGCGCGATCGCGTCCCTGCTGCCCACCTGGCTACGCCTTCACCCGAAACCTGCCGATCGGGCCGCCCGATTCGGCATCGTCGACGACGCCAGCCACGGAGTGTTGGATGCCCCACCAGATGATGCCGATCGCGGCGAGCCGCGGGCCGACGCGCCCGTCTCGACATCGACGATGGCCACCCGGGCCCGCCAGCCACCGCCCGTGCGGCGCCAGTCCAACAACAACGCCTCGACACCCCGCTCGACACCATCACCGCCACGGGTACGAAGCCAGCAATGCCGCTGCCGCGGCTGCCACACCCCGCCCGCCAGCACCGCGATGCGCCGCTGATCCGCAGCCAGCCGGGCCGCCCGATCGGCCGGTGTCCGCCGCGTTCCCGTACCAAACAGCCAACCACCCCGCACCACCAAACAGCCCTGACGTCGGTAACAGGGGTAATAGGGGCGCCAATGCGCCGGCTGCGTCTATAACCTCAACAAGGCACGTGCGTTAGGTCCGTGGTGTCGCCCGGGCGAGCGCACGGTACACGGTGGCGCGGCCGACACCGAAGAGTTCGGCCAGCTCGGTGACGGTGTGCTCGCCGGCGGCGTGCAGCTGCACCAGGTGTTTGTCCTGGGCAGCGGTCAGCGTCGGCCGGCGGCCACGGAGTCGGCCCTTGGCGCGGGCGATCGCCATTCCTTCGCGGGTGCGCAGGCGGATCAGGTCGGCCTCGAACTCCGCGACCAAGGCAAGGGTGTTGAACAGCAGCTTGCCGATCGGATCGTCCGGGTCATAGATGCTGGGGCCGATCGCCAAGGCGACGCCGCGGTCGGTCAGCTCGCCGGCGATATCACGCGCGTCGGGCACGGATCGGGCGAGTCGGTCGAGCTTGGTGACGACCAAGACATCGCCAGGCCGGCAGGCGGCCAGCGCTTCGCGCAGGCCAGGGCGGTCGCGATCGGTGCCGGTGAGCCCGTGGTCGACGTAGATCCGTGCCTCGTCGACGCCCAGGGCAACCAGTCCCGCACGCTGCGCCTCGAGGTCCTGGTCGCGCGTGGAGACTCGCGCGTAGCCGATCCGCATGGCCATCCCCCTGCTCTGTCCGGTTAGGCTCCCATCACCGGACACATTATCGGACGGGGCTATCGGACGGACAGGCGGCGCGGCGCGGCGTTTCGCCAAGGCGGCAACCAAGGTGACCGGTTAGCGATCGGCTATCGGACGTTCCCAAGCGTGTGGTGGTTGGCGATCGCCAGAAGGACGTCGGCGTGGCAGGGGAGGTCGAGGGGGCACCAGCAGGCCAGGTCTCGCCCCGGCAGCTCGGCCTGTGCTCGCTGAACGAGTTCGGGCTGGGTAGTGAGCCAGGCGCGGTACTGCTCGACTGCTCGTTCGTTCGCCTCGGCAGTGCGTACCGGTGGACGGAACGGGTTCGCCCAGATCGTGGGATACGCGACACTGCGGGCCTCGTCGGGGAGCCGGGAACCCCTCGCACGGGACATGCGTAACCGTTGCGGGGGTGTCATCCGGCGTCTTCGGCTTGGGGCAGCGTCTCGGCGAGACGTTCGGCGGCGGACTCGTGGTACTCGGCGTTGATATCGATACCCGTATAGCGCCGGCCGAGCATCAGTGCCGCTCGTCCGGTCGTGGCGAGTCCGGAGAATGGGTCGAGGACGAGATCACCTGGTCGCGAGCCGGCGGCGATGCATCGCAGGGGTATGTCGATCGGGAACATGGCGAAGTGGTCTGCCGACCGGTTTGGGCGGGTGGCGATGGACCAGACATCGCCAGGGTTAGCGGTCTCCCACGTCTTCGTTGACAGCGTGCTGCCGGGGTTGCTGCCGCTGTAGAGGCGGTGCGCTGTCGCGGTGCCGGCACCGGTCGCGAATCGTTCGCGGTCACGGTTGCCCGCCGACCGTCCACTGCCGGGGATCTTGATCGCGTCTAGGTCGAAGTAGTAATGCGGTCGGCGGGCGAGGAGGAACAGATGTTCGTGTCGGGTCGCGAGGCGGTCTGTCGCGGAGGTGGGCATCGCGTTGGGCTTGTGCCACACCACATCGTTGCGGACGATCCAGCCCGTCTCTTGCAGGGCGAGCACGACCCGCGCCGGCATCATCAGCAGGCTCTTGACCGGCGCCGCTGCGGTGGTGTTGCCGCGAGGCGCGACTACACCGGTTCGGTGACCGCGGCCGCCGTGGCGGTCGAAGCTCGGTCCGCGGTTCGCCCGCGAGGAGTAGCTGTCACCCAGGTTCAGCCAGAACGTTCCATCGGGGCGCAGCACCCGCGTCGCCGCGGTGGCCACGGCGACCAGGGCCTCGACGTAGGCGTCCGGGGTCGGTTCCTGACCAATCTGGTCCGGCCGACCTCTGTAGTCGCGCAGCATGTAGTAGGGCGGGCTGGTGACGATGGTCTGCACGCTGCCCGCCGGCATGCGGTCCAGCACCCGTACGGCTGTCCCGAGATGCAGTGCCCAGCCCGCTCCGTCCCGGTACGGAACCGGACCCATCCGGCCCGGAGACCCTTGGCGCCGCCGATACGCGGCCTGCCGACACGAGTTCGAGCAAAACCGGCGCGGCCGACCTCCCGACGATGGACTCCCATCGAAGGGTTGGCCGCAGGAATCGCACGCTGCAGGTCCTCGGCGCTGGGGTTCCTCGAGCAGTCCCATCCCGCCTCCACAACAGCTAGTTACGTAACGTCGAGAATACCCCACTAGAGAGGTTTCGTAACGCCATTTTCAAGGGACCGGCGGATCCGGTCACTGATCGGCTAACGGACGCGGTGCTGTTGGACGACGGCTCGGCGCGCATACCAGGCGCGTCGGCAGTGCGCCGAGCGGACTGTAAGGGTGCGATCAACGAGGGCGTTGCTGATGGCCCCGGCCGCCGAGCAAGCCATCGCCTAACGGAAGTTGCCGGCCGGGCTGTTGGCGATCACCAGGAGCACGTCGGCATGGCGGGGGCAGGTCGAGGAGACACCAGCACGCTAGGTGTGATGTGCAGGGACGCTGCGGGATGAACCCATGAGTCACCGTCCGGTGCCGCGGTCTACCTCTGGTGCTGCGTAATGCTGAGATGGCCGCGCCCCCGGCCGGTTGCCCTGGGTGGGGCTCGTGCCGGCTTCGAGCTGGCCACGGCGCTCGACGCACTCGTTCAGCCGGAAGTCGAGCCATTCCTCGCTTCGGCGGATCTCGGCGACAATCGCTGCGACTCGCGGTAGGCCCTCCTGCCTTAGACGACGGTCCAGAGCTTCGCCGAGTTCGGTCTGTCCCTCGGTTCCCACGCTGCCGATCAGGGCCGCCATCGCGCGTTGGTACGCGACCGGATTGGGCCGGGGGCCGGCGAGGGCCTCGGCGGCGGCCTGGCGCTGAGATGCAACGTCAGCAGAGACCTCCGCTTGGCCGGGATCCTGACTGGCGATGAGTTGGTCTCGTAGGCGGTCGGCTCCCTCGATCACTCCAAACCTCGCATAGGCGAGGATCATCTGCTGGTCGAAGTCGTGATCGGGGGTGACGGGCCCTCGAGATTCTGTTGGCTGACGGAACATTGTGTTGGCGGGCACAGCGGTGGCCTCGAGAAGGTTCCGTACCGTGCTTTCTTCGCTGGACGTGGTGCTCATGGCGATTTCTCCGGTCGCGGTTGTGGTGGTCTATGCCCCGCCCGGGGAGGCGAGCCTGCGTAGCTGTTCATAGCCCGCGGGCGACTGCTGCGGCGACGGCGAGCCATGCGCGTTGTGTTCTTGATAAAACAGCGGTTTTATCAAAGCTTATCTAGGCGTCAGGCCACAGTGCGATCCTGACGGACATGGGGGACGCGTCGGACGCTCGCAGACCGTGGCGCCGAGCGGGCACTGCTGGAGGGTGTTGAATCGGCGGAATCGCCGGGGTACCGGCTCTCCTGATCCGCTGGCGCCGGCACACCGGGGGAGAGTTCTGGTTCGGCCTGATCGTGGTGGTCGTCGACGGCGAGCCGGCGGTCTCGTGGGCGCCAGCTGATCGCCTAACGGACAGGGGGGCTGTTGTGGCCGATCGAACGACCGCCCGACCGGGCGCGGTGTCGCCACCAGGGGCCTTAGTCGCCGATGTGTTCGTGGCAGTCGCGGCAGATGACTGCTGTGGCGGATTCTCGTACGGCGGTGCGGTGGGGCCAGGAGCGGATGGTTGTCAGGTTGGCGAGTTGTGGTCGATGGCGAGCACGTAGCGTGCAGATGAGCCGGCCCAGTCGCCGGCGCAAAGTCACGGCTTCCGACGTTCGGAGGAACGTTCGCGCAACGCGTCGCATGCGGTGCACTCCCAACAGTTTGGAGGGTTGCCAGCATCGTAATGTGCGCCGCCGACAGCACCTGCCGAAACTGGCGCGCGTCAGGCCGTTGGCAGGTGTTCCCCTTGCCCTGATAGCTGCCGATCTCGGGCACCGGGGGTGGGGTCAAGGGGCTGTGAGTAAAGGAATCGCGGAGCGATCCCGGAGGGCGCCGGAGGCGTGCTTTGCGTCCCCTTGACCCCACCCCCGGTGCCCGAACAATGGAGGCGGCGGGGCAAGGGCGCGGGGCGTTACCGCTCGAATCCCGGTTGGGCGGGGTGCGGGTAGGGCCGTAGCTGCGCTGGTCGGACGGGTGTTGCCGCGGGGTGGTTGGTCGCGGTGGCGGTTTCGTGTTGGCGGATGCGGCGTACGGCATCGAGGTCGGCGTCCCATTCGCGGTCGTGCTCGGCAGGGCCCCGGTGTTGCTGGTGGGCTTGTTCGGTGGGTGTTTCGGCGCTGATCGGGGTGTTGGTGAGTTGGCCGAGGTGGTGGGCGTAGGTCTGGGTGTAGAGGTGGGAGGCGTGCACGATCAGGTCGTCGGAGATGTGCGGTCCGCCGGCATGGCTGGTGAGCGCGGTGGGGCTGAGGATGCCGGCGTTACGATCGAGTTCGTCGACGATCATCCGGGCGCGGGCGAGCTCGATCGCTTCCGCGTCGTGGGCGGCGTTGAGCCGGGCCGCGGCTTCGACGAGTTCCTCGAGCCGCGCGGCCTGTTCGGGGGACAGATCGTCAGGCATCGTCGGCCTTGTTCTGTCCGTTGCGTGCCGTGGTGCGCGCCCGGCTGGCGGGGCGTTTGCGGGGCCGGGCGTTGGGGTTGGTGAGACCGATGCGTTCCAGTTCGCGCGGGTCCCAGCCGGCCTTGATGGCTGCGGCCCAGCTGGCGTGGTAGGCGCTCGCGGCGGCGTGTTGTTCGGCGCGGATCAGTTCCAGCCGGCGCGCGGATTCTGCCGCGTCGGTCGCGGCGTCCAACCGCCTCTGCGCGGACTCTTCGAGCAACGCTCGGGCACGCGCGGCGACCTCGCCCGCTGGTTGTCCTGATTCGGTACTCATCGGTGATCCCTTCGGCTTGTTGTGCGTGGTCGATCCTGCACCGAGCGTAACGGCCGGCAGGCGCTTGCGGAACCGACGTGAGAAAGCAAGATGTGCACTTAGGTTCTCTAAGTGCGTGGCGGTGATTGCTGTTGCGATCACTGGGTGCGACCCTGGAGTTGGGTCCAGGGTCGAGTCCCGCCGGGGGCGGGTCGCTGCGCTGGGCCGAGACGTGAGGTGCGAAGGACGGAGGACGTGATGGCGGGGACACCTCGGCGGCGGCGGGCGAATGCGGCGGCTGGAGCGGGGCCGCGGCGGCATCAGTTGAAGTTGCGGTTGACGGATGCGGAGAACGCGCGGTTGTTGGCGGAGGCTGAGGTGCGGCAGTGCTCGCGGCAGGCGGTGTTGATGCGGGCGTTGGTGTCGGATGGGACCGAGGCGGTGGCGCGGTTGTCGGCGATCGAGGCGTCACTGTGGAGTGCCCGGCGTGGGGTTGCGCGGGCGGGGGCGAACGTGAATCAGGCGGTCAAGCTTGAGCACACGCGCCGGTTGGAGGGCGTGCACGGCGGCGGTCAGTTTGAGGAGCAGCTCGGGTCGGCGCTGGCGCAGCTGGAGCGGGCGGTGACGGAGTTGACGGCGGCGTTGGAGCGGTTGGAGCGGGAGCGGTGATCATCAAGCTCCCGGCGGCCCGGCAATCCTCCGGTGGTGGTGGGGTGGGGACGTTGCCGCCGCGGCGGGCATCGGATGCGAATCTGGGCCGGTCGATGCGCGGGCTGATCACGTACTTGTTGGGGCCGGGCCGGTCGGATGAGCACACGAATCAGCGGGTGATCGCGGGGTCGGAGCCGTTGGAGTTCGAGTATGGCGATATCGCGTTCGGTGAGGACGTGTTCGCGCCGGCGGAGGCGGCGAACCTGGTGCACGAGCTGAACGCGCCGATGCAGGCGAAACGGGCCCGCGGCGAGCTCCCGGAAGATCGCGGGTTCGTGTTCCATGCGGTGTTGTCGATGCAGCCCGGCGCGGTGCTCGACGATGCGACCTGGAACCAGATCGCGCACGACTACATCGAGGCGATGGGTTTCGATGACGCGGCGGGTACGAAGGTGCCGTGCCGGTGGGTTGCGGTGCATCACGGCCCGTCGGCCGGCGGGAACGATCACCTGCATCTGGCGGTGCAGATGATCCGCGACGACGGGACGTGGGCGAGCAACGCAAACTCGTATCGCCGATCGGCCGCGGCCCGCAGGATGATCGAGGAGAAGTACCAGCTCGGGCATGCCGAAGACCTCGCCCAGCGCCGCGATCACGTGCCGTACCCGCGGCACGATGCGAGCCAGGAAGTTCACGGTGCGCAGGTGCCGGCACCGGCGCATGAGCGGCTGCGGGAGCGGATGCTCGCGGCCGCGAGCGCGGCGGCGGACGAGGCGGATTACGTACGCCGGCTGTGGGGATCGCGGGTGCTGACCCGGCCCCGCTACGCCGACGGTAGGCGGTCGGTGGTCACCGGGTACTCGGTGGCGCTGATCGAGGCTGACGGCACCCGGAGTACCTGGCGCGGGGCGGGGCAGGTACATCCGTCGTTGCGGCTGCCGAGGCTGCGGGAACGCTGGGAGGCGACACCGGATTCGGCGGCGCGCGCGGCACGCATGTGGCGGGCGGAGAAGGGCGCCGGGGCAGCGGTGCCGCGCGATCCGAAGGTGCAGCGTCCCGCCGCCGCGGCGGTTCGGGAGCTGGAGCAGGCCCGGGCGGCGCTGGGCGACGAAACTGGTGGTGAGGGTGTCAGTGGCTTGGTGGCCGGCGTGTACGCGGCGTTGGCGCATCGGCACGAGCGCGGCAAAGGCGGCCCGCTGCACGAGGCGGCCGAGGCGTTCGCCCGGGCAGACAGTCAGCTGCCGGCGCGGTTGCGTTACCCACCGCCCACGTTGACGACGCCGCTAGGCCGGTCGGTGCGGCTGATCGCCCAGGCGCAGAGCGACCAGGACGTGGTGGCGTGGATGGCGCTCGCCGAGCAGCTGAGCCACCTTGCGACCGCGGTCGCGGATCGGAACGCGGCGCGGGCCGATCTGCGCGAGACGGAGTACCTGCGCGGGGCGGTGAGCGCGGCACGAGAAGTGGTACCGAAGGTGGGCCGGGCCGCACCCGCGCCGAGGACCGGACCGGAGCAGGCCAGCTCCGGAAGCCGGCGCCGGCGAACGGGACAGGTGGGTGAGCGGCCGGCGCACCTGCGCCGGGAGAACGGGCCGGATCAGAGCCGTGGCCGGTAACACCCCGACAAAGGTTTATAAACTAGGCGGAAATCAGCTAGTTTATAAGTGAGTCCGAGGGAGGGGTTGTGCGAGGGGTTGTGTACACGCCGGGTGCCGGGCATAACCGGTTGGCGCCGCTGCCCGGTCGTGAAGAGCTGCTCCGGACCTGGCAGGAGATGCTCGCCGATGTGCAGACCGATGGCCGCGCGGGAGGGAAAGACTACTTACTCCTCGGCTACCGCGGCGTGGGGAAGTCGGTCACGATGCAGCAAGCCGTCGAGCTCGGTCAGAAGACCGGCTACAGCACGGTCGGGTTGATCGGTAACCCCGATACACCGATGGTGACGGCGCTGTTCCAGTCAGCATTGCATCAGGCCGAGACGAACGATCGGCCCTCACCGTGGCAGCGAGCCGTTCAAGGACTGCGTCGCATCGGTGGGGTCGGCCTGGACCTCGGTGGCATCGTCAAGGCTGACATCAAGCTGACCGAGACGGCGAAGCCGAATGCCGACGTGGCGCCGGCGAGCATGTACGACCCGTCGGCCATCGGCTCGACGCTCGCCCGGCTGGCCGAGGATCTGCGCGCCGAGCAGGGGCGGGGCGGTCTGATCTTGTCGGTTGATGAGCTGCAGATGAGTCACGAGCGTGACATTCGCGCGCTGGGTGGCGTGCTGAACCATCTGAATCTGCGCCATCCGTCTGCTCCGATCGTGTTCATCGGCACCGGGCTCCCGCACACCATGCGGGTGCTGCAGGGTCGCGATCCGGAGCGGCCATTGATCACCAACCCGGCCAGGTTGTTCACCCCGGTGGCGATCCCGGGCGAGCTGAGCCGCGACGCGTTCGAGGACGCGCTGCAGCGACCCGCTCTGGAGCGCGGGGTCCGATGGACCGCTGAGGCGCTGGATCGTGCCGATGAGATCACCGGCCGGTATCCGGCTCACGTGCAGGCGATCGGCGCAGCGGCCTGGGCACAAGCCGCAGGGCCGAACAAGATCACCGCCGTTGACGTAGCGGCGGGTCAGCGCGCGGCCTTGGAGACGATGGAGCAGCAGTACCTTGAGCCGCGCTGGAACGATCTGACCGATCTGCAGCAGGGCTACATTGCTGCGATCGCGTTGTGTGGTGGAGAAGCCCGGTCCGGGCACGTCGCAGCCATGTTGGGCTATGAGTCCTCGTCTGAGGTGTCGGAGATGCGGGACCGGCTGATCCGAACCGGCGACATCTTGGAAGCGCGGCGCGGCTGGGTCGCGGTGGCGAACCCGATGATGACCGAGTGGGCACCGCAGAAGTATCAGGAAACGTGGATGAACCACGACCCCGGCCTACCCGGCGCGCTGCCGTCGCTGACCGACATGGCCGAGCTGCGCGACCGCTATACCGATGGCCGCAGTGCTCGGGACAAGGAGGCGCTATCGGCGGCGGAGATCGCGCGGTTGAGCTGGGCGAAACCCGCCCGCCACGTCCGCGGTTCGCAAAGCCGGCCGGCGCTTGAGCCGGGCCGGCGGCCCGGCCCGGGCCGTGACCAGGATTCCGGGCGCGAGCGCGGATAGGGCCGACCGAAATGACTCACGCGAAGGGATCACACGATGGATGAGGAAGAGCAGCTGGTCGGAGAGATGGCCCAGCGGATGCGGATCGCGGCAACACTGGTGGCGCAATTGGCCGAGCGTCGGGTGCGCGCCCAGGAGAACGCGGCGCGCGAAGAGCAACGCGAGTCCGCGGCGGCCGCCGAACAGCACCGCCGGGCGCTCGACGGCGATCGGCGCAACGCGGTCGAGGCCGGCCGCAGTGTTTACAAGAACGTCCGCGACAGCCCGCACCTGTGGGAAGGCCCTGACCGCATGGTGAAGATCCGGGTCGGGGAAGCCCTCGCGGTCTCACAGGCCTTGCGCGAAGACGATCCGCTGGCCGGGATGGCGAACCAGTACCTGCGCCGCGAGATCGCCGAGCGCCACGGCGGCCGAGCCGAAGAATGGGAGGTTGCGGCGATCGCGGCCTACCGCGATGCGGTCCAGGAGATCGAGGACCGCGACGCCGCACGGGCCGAGGCCGAGACAGAGGCGGGTCGCGAGGTCGACGCCGAGGACCGGGCGACGGCCGCGGCCGATCGCGGCGACCGCGGCGCTGCCGAGGCGGCGGAGCAGGAGGCCGCCACCGCCGGCGAGCGCAAAGACCAGGCCCACGACCAGGCGCACGTCTCAGACGGCAACGCCGCGGCTGACGTCGACCGCGTCGAGCACGCGGCCGCCGGCGAGGCGGCCGACCGTCCCGCCGAGAACAGCACCGGCCCCGGCCGCACCGACATCGAGGGCCGGCGCGCCGTCACCACCGCCCGGCAATCCCATCCCGAACCAGCCGATCAGCAGGTCAGCACCGCGCAGCGCACCCGGGGCCGACGAAACGCTGGACAGGCGCGTGCCCGGGGCAGCGAGCGGGTGCACGATCGCGGCCGTGGCCGCTGACGCAGACCGCCGCCCAGAAACGCCCTGCCGTCGACCCGGACCGGCGGGGCGTTCTCAGTTCTCGCCTTGCCCAGGTTCGGGTTCGGGTTCGTCGAGCAGACCATCCGGAGCCTGGTCGGTCGGGAGAAGCCGGCCTTGTTTGTGCACGTCGGTGCTGTGGTCGCAGCTGGCGAAGGTGCCGTCCTTCTTCATCAGGGCGTAGACGGTCGGGTCGCAGTAGTCGCGCCACCACACCGTCATCGCGGTGGGACCTTCCCAGCGCATCGCCTCCCATGATGTCCACAGCGCACGGAGTCGGTCGACGGCCTCGGCGTGCCGCCACCAGGTCGTACACCACTGCAGCCCCGGCCGGCGGGTCACCTCCAGTAGGTAGCGGGTGACGAATTGTTCGACGTTGGCAAATGCCATTGGCTTGGCCTCGGCGCCAGCGGCGTCGGCGGCAGGTTGGTCGGCCGCGGCTTGTTCGGCGAGCCGGAGTATCTCGGTGGCGGCATCGAGCTGTTGCTCGGCCTTGTCATGGCGGCTGCGGCGCCGCAGGACCTTGCCTGCGGCGCGGTCGTGGGCCCGGCGTGCCTTCTCGACGGCTTCGGCCGCTGCGAGCCGCTCCCACTCCTTCCTGCTGGGGTCGGTCGCGTAGGCCTCGGCTTTGGCCTCGGCCACCCGCAGTGTGCCGTCGGTATCGGCGTGGGCATCTTCGGCGGCCGCTAGGTCGTCGACGGCGGCGTCGAGCGCGGTTTCGGCACGGTCGACGAGGGCGCGGGCGGTGGCGGAATCGACCATCGGGCCGGTCGGTGGCCCGGCCGGTGGTGGGGCGTTGCTGCCGGCAGGATCACCGGAGGCGAGGTGATCCCGGGCGTCGTCGATGGCGCCGGTGTCGCCGGACGCCTCGGCTCGCGCCCAGGCGGCGGCGGCTTCTTCGGCATCGAGTTCGCTCACGGGTGGGTCTCCTGCGCCGACGGGGCGGGCCGTGCATGCTGGGCCTCGAGCAGTCGTTGGGTGGCGTAGCGCTCGGAGGCGGCGATGAGCTCGGCGTCGGGGCGGCTGGACCAGTGGACGAGCTCGACTAGCGCGGTTGGTGCTCCGGGGCTAAGGACGAGTGCGCGGCCGCGTGGGAGTGCTTGGAGCTCGGCTACCTCGAACAGCGTTTCGCGTTGCACTCGGGTGGAGACGGAGCGAGAACGTTGGGCGCCGCTGAACAGCGCGCCGCCGCTGGTGTTGCTGTCGCGGCGGATCACGTCGTGAGGTCCGATGAGGTTGGACAGCTCGGCGAGGAACTTCTCATCGGCGATGCCGGCACCGACGCCCCGGACGTTCGCCGCGGACCACAGTTTCCGCATGCCGGTCTCGCGCCAGACGTCGACGCCTTGGGACCAGGACTGCAGGAAGGTGGAGACCATGATTCCGCGGGAGCCGAAGTGGCTGTACAGGTCGGGAAGGTCGGGCCACGGGACGACGTTCGCCGCTTCGTCGAGGACGACCGTCATCGGCAGTGGCAGGCGGCCTTGGGGCGAGCGGGATGCGTAGGCCTCGGCGGCGCGGACCGTGGCCACGGTGAGGGCGGCGGTGACCGCCCGGGCCGATCCTTCACCTTCGCGAGAGACCAGGAACAGCGATTGTGAGGTACGGACGAACTGCTGCGGGTCGAAGTGCGGCTCCGAAGTGTCGGCGGGTGGTGGGGTGATCCAGCGGGCGAGCTTGGGGTCGGCGAGCCACTCCAGCATTGTGGCGGCTTCGCCGACGACGCCGTCGCGTTGCTTGTCGGTCAGATCCAAGATTCCCTGCAGCTGGGTGGCCGGGGCGGTGTCGCCGGCGAGGCGCAGCGCGTAGACGGGTTCGTCGTCGGTGGGCCGGGCGAGCCAGTCGGTGAGTTTGGTGATGGGCAGCTGAGCGCGGGCGGCAGCGAGCATCAGCAGCGCGGCGTAGCGTTTCCCGGTGGGCCCGAAGTAGGCATCGGGGGTGGCGTCTGGTTCGCCGGCGGCTTTGTTGAAGATCTTCGCCAGATAGACCGCTGAGGGGTAGTCGGTGACGAAGCTCAGGGGGTTCCACCACCACGGTGGTGGCTGACCTTCGGGTGCCTCGCCGATGATGTCTTGGGGATCGAACACCCAGACGTGGCCGTAGGTGGCGCGGGGGCCGCGGCAGTAGTCGGGCAGGTCGCGCTTGTTGGTGGTGGCGACGACCGGGCCGGCGGTGGAGACGATCTGCGGAATGCACAGGCACGAGGTCTTCCCGGCGCGGGGGCCCATGATCCACAGCTGGACCCACTCATACGGGACGGTCAGCTCCGCTCGCCCGGGCAGCAGCCGCCCGATCGGTGACCCAGCCGGTGTAGCGCTGGTGGCGTTGAGTCGCTGCGCCTCGGCCGCAGCGCCTTTGCCGTGCATCACGTCGAGGTCCTTCAGGCGGGCCATCGAGTAGGCCTTGGTGTCGATCCGGGAGCGTCCTTTGCGCGGCCGGAACGTCCACACCACCAATGCCACTAATGCCACCAATACCAAGAGCAGTGGGATCGCGAGGATCAGCCCGCCCGGCGGGTAGCCCTGAGCGGGGATCTCCAGCCAGAACAGCACCGGATTCTGGACCGGGCGTCCGCCGGTGACGATCGCTCCGACCCACAGCGCCGCGCTGGCGGCCAGGACGGTGACCAAGACGCCGGCGGTGATCAGCCAGCCGACTTCGCCGCCGGCGTCGGAGCGGCGGGCGGGGTTGTCTGCGTGACGGCGCATCTCAGCCCACCATCGCCGCCGCGTCGGATGGAACCACCGACTCCCCGCCGGTCGCCGCGGCGCCCACCGCAAGGTGGCGCCAGCGCTTGTTGGTGTCGTTGACGGCCTTCTCGGTCGGGGTCATCCGCATCCGAAACGGGATCCCCGGGGCCTTGCCGGTCTTCAACAAAAAGCAGCCCTGCCCCGGCGGCGAGGTGGCCTTGTTACTGATCGGGTCGACGATCGCTTCCTCGGACCAGGACTGGATCATCTCCACCTCGCGCCGCGACATGTCGAATACCTCGCGCAGGTTGCCCATCTCGCGGACCGCGAGGCCACCCATGAACACCAGTGAGGATCGTTCCACGAAACCCCAGGCGCGTTCGGTGAGTGCCTCGGTTGCCATCCGCAGGTCCGACATGGTGTGGGTGATCATCACCTGGGCCAGGCCCTTTTGCCGGTTCAGCCGAGTGATCGCATCGATCAGGTCGATCATCGCCGCCGAAGCGCGCAGGATCCGCCACAGCTCGTCCATGATCAGCACGTAGGTGTACTTCTGTCCGACGCCGTCGTCGGCGGCGATGGTCGCCGAGGCCACCATCGCCGATCCGTAGGACCAGGTGACGGCCTGGACGGCGGCCTGCAGCAAGGTGTCGGCATCGTCGACCGACGACACGTCGAAGCAGGTCGGCACACCGAGCCGGAACTTGTGGCTGGTGCGCTCGCTGAAGATGTCGCCGAACGGGCCTGAGGGGCCGAGCGCCATCAATCCCTCACGGAGCGGGTCGACGGTGGTGTCATAGCGCTCGTCCTCGCCGCGGTCGATCGCCAACGCGCGCAACTCGGGTTCGCGGTCGCGGATCAGGTTCTCGACATCGCCGACCAGCGGGTCATCGAAGCGCTCGTCGGCCAGCCGGATCGCGGTGGCCAGGATGCTCTGCTGCCGCGCGCCGAGGGGTTCGTTGCGGATCATCTCGATCAGCGAGCGCAGCACCGCGGTCTGGCGCGCGTGTATGTCCTCTAGCGCCTTCTTCCGCGCCTCGGGCGACATCTTCGGCAACAGACCAGTCAGAACTCCTTTGTCCAAGGGGTTGATCGACCCGACACCGCGGCCGACCGGGATGATGTCGCCACCGAGCGCCAGGGTCAGGTCGACGTAGTCCGGCTTGAGATCGGACATGATCAACGGCACGAAGCCCTGATAGGCCAGCGCGGTGACCATCCGGCGGGTCAGGGAACTCTTCCCCAGCCCGGGCCGGCCCAAGATGAACGCGGAGGGGTTGTTCACGATGTTCGCCAGGAACCAGTTCACCGGATCCGCGCACACCGTGGACCCGTTTAGCAAATGCTTCCCGACCGGGACGCCGACCAGCGGCGCGGCCGAACCGGCTGCGAACGGCCACAACCCGCAGACCTGCTTACTGGTGCCACGCCACTCCGGCGCGACCTCGAGCTGGAATCCGCCGCCACCACCACGGCCGGGCCACCCGAACCGGCCCGGCATCACCGCCCGCCCCCGGGGCGGGCTGACCTTCTTAGGCGACTTGCCGCGCTTTCTCATCAGCATCAGAACGCCTCCCCGATCTCCGGCGGGACGAGCACCTGCGCGGGCAGCACCAGACCCAGCGGCAGACCCGCAGTGAACGTGGATGCCTGTGTCCAGTCGGCGGCGCGCATCTTCAACTTCGCACCGCTGGTCAGGTTCTGTACAGTTTCCACAACCCGTGGCAGCGTATCGGCAGAGGTGACGGTGGCCGTCACGATCACCCCGAACCGCAACAACGACGCACCGTCGGCCTCTTCGCGCGCCGTGGCGCGGGCCCGCGCCATCCGATTCATGTCGCGCGAGGTCACCTTCTTGGAGTTGTTGACGACGAACTCAGCGTTCGTCACCTCGGCCTCGGCCGCGTTCACCGACTGCTCGATCGACAACGGCCGATACAGCAACGTGACCCGCTTGCGGGTGATCTCCGGATGCGGCGCCAGCAAGATCTTGAGCGTGTCCGACGGCACCGGCGAGCGTGGCGCCTCCAGCATCTGCCAGGAGATGCTGAACGCCCGATCGTGGCGCAGCACCTTCGGATCGCGGTCATCGAGGAAGGTCGGGCCCGCGTCCTCCCAGACCATCCCGGTGCCCTCTCCGGTCTGCCGGGCCTCCTGGACCAGCGTCGCGACCAGCGGATCCCAGGCGACCCGCACATAGTCGGTGATGTTCTGCGCGGTCATCGGCCGCGCGACCGCGCTCGCACCGGTGCCCAGCAGGCCGGAAAGAATAGACGGCAGCACGTTCCCGATCCGGGTCGCCATGTCCTCAGGTGACACCCGCTGCTTGCGGCCCGGCACCGTCGACTTGAACGTCACCGAAATCCGGGTGCCGATCTCGGACTGCCCGGCCGGATAGCTGTCACGGATCTCGCCCATCACCTCCCGCGCGAACGGCTGCGCATCAGGGCTCTCAGCCTGGTCGATCGCCCGGCGCAGCCGCACCCCCGTGTCCGGCGCGGTCTCAATGGAGGCCTGCGCCCCGATCACATCTGGGTAGTTCTGCCCCAGCGAGGCCAACCAGGCACCCCACCGCGCGACCTGCCGATCGACCGTCTCTTGATCGGTCAGATCGGTGCCCGAACCCGAGGTTTCGATCACGATCGAGTACGAACCCGTCGCCGGCACCCGAATGATCCCGAACGGCTGACCGTACACATCCTGCGCACTGATCAACTCCGACTGGGCGAGCAGGCCCGGCATCCGTGCCCGGCCATCCGGCGTCATCCCCGCCGGACCCTGCACCAGCACCGACCGCCCGGTGCGCTTGTTCCACCAGGCCACCACCCGCCGGCCCATCGTCGTGTAGAGCGACCGGCCCGTGCCCGGCCGGCGAAACGTCGGCGCCAGCAACACGCCGGTCACCCCGACCACGACCGCTGCCGCAGCGGGCCCTCCGGACAAGACCGCGAAAATCAACGCCATCGCCGCCACCAACAGCAACGCGCAAATCCCCAGACCGAGGCCGAACACGCCCTGCATCCGCGGCCGCGTCCAATTCCCATACAACCGAACATCACTCATGGCTCTCCCGCCCTACTGTTTGTCGTCGAGCACGTCATCCGACCGGGACTGCGCCGCCGCCTCCGACGCCGCCTGCAACGTCTCCGCTGTCGGCGGCAACCGCCCCGTACCGCCGCCACTCTGGGCACCTTCCGGCCCCGACGGCCCTGGCTCGTCTGGCTGCTTCTTCTCGCCACCCTCTCCGGCAGGCTTCGCACCCTCCGCCGGGCTGCCACCCTCCGCCGCCGGCGAGTCGGGCGCAGCCCGCCGCGGACCACCGTCCCCACCCGCCGCCGAACCCGACCCAGCAGATCCCTCAGCACTAGACCCCTCAGCACCGCCAGACGCATCCGGCGACCCACCGCCACCGCCAGTACTGTCGGAGCCAGCCCCGGTGCCCGTCGACGCCGCACTCGCGGCCGGCCGGGACGACGAGCCGCCCGACCCCGGACCGCCGGCCCCCGACGAGCCGGACCCCCCGCCGCCCGACGGGGTCGGCCGCCCGTCACCCGACCCACCCTCAGAACTCGACTCGCTCACCACACCACCGTCGCTCCCGCCGCCGGCGGCGCCGGAGCCGCCACCACTAGCCGGGCTGTCGTTCCCGCCGCCGGCTCCTTCGCCGGCGGCTTGCTGGGCACCCGTGGATCCCGCCTCGGCCGCGCCGGTCGCGCCCGCCTCGCCAGCCCCGGCGCCGGCTCCTCCAGCGCCCGCGCCGGCACCAGCTCCGCCCCCGCCGGCGGCGGCTCCGGCGCCGCCGGCGGCGGCTGCGCCACCACCTGCCGCCAGGGCGGCGCCGCCGGTGGCGGCGACCGCGCCGACCGCGACCGCACCCGCTGCGATCGCTCCACCGCTGAACGCGTTGGACGCGCCGATCCCGGCCGGCGGCGACAAGAACTTGACCATGGCCGGAAGCGACACCAACGCCAGCATGATGATCAAGATCCCGGCGACCATCCGGTAGATCGCCTGACCAACATCGTTGATGTCGGTCGGCTGGACATCGCCCATGGTGTAGAAGCCGAAAGCGTAGATGGTCGCGGCGGCCGGCTTGAACAAGATCAGCGCGATCAGCCATTTGTTGATCTTGGAGAACGCGTGATTGCCAGCCTCCGTGCCCGTCGCGGCGGCGACGGTCGGCCAGACCGCGAGCAGCAGCAACAGCAGCGCCGACCGCAAGATCATGAACGCGATCATCCCGATGTTGGACACGATCAACAGCCCGCCACCGAGCAGGATGCCGAGCAGCCCGGTCTGTTGCATCATCTTGGCGTCGATCAGCCGCTCAACGGTGCTCGCATCGGGCTGCGGCTCGCCTACCTGGCTCATGATCCACGGCGCGTAGAGATCGGCGCCGGAGATGCCGAGCCAGACCACGACCACGCCGAAGCTGCTCACTGCGACGAGATTGAAGACCAGCCGGCCGATGTCGAGCAGCTGCATCGCCGAGTTCGATCGGACCGCCCGCACACACGCGATGATGATCCCCAGGATCCCGAAAAACCCCGTCAGCGGCAGCAACGAGCCCCAGATCGTGGACAGAGGACCGATCAAGGTGGGATCGGCAGGTGCCCCGGCATCACCCGTGGGCCACGCCTCGGTCAGCGGGTTGGCCGTGTCGACACCCATCCAGAGCGTGAAGGCGGTCGTGGTGAAATCCATCACCGTTTTCGCGAGGGACTCCTCGGTCGTGACGACCGCCGTCTCGATACAGCCTTTCACGTCGGTAATGCCGCACATGATCAACTTCCCTTCGCAGCGCTTCGTTCTAGGCGGGGCCCCAGCGGGTGAATGTCGTAGTGGAGGCCGACGCCACGGCGACGCCTTGGGTGCCATCGACGTACCAGTCGCCGCCGTCCCTGACCAGCGAGACGGTCAATTCGGTGTGCCCGGTGGCGTCGTCGAACGCCAGGTAGATGGCCACGATCGCCGCGGTGTCTCGGGTCGAGACGACCCGGTAGCCCGCGATCTGCCCGGCCCCGGTCCCCGGCGGCGATTGCTCGAGCTCAGCGATCATCACCTCCCGCCGCGGGCCCGCCGTGACCCGCTGCTGGACGAACCGCGCCGCCCAGCTCCGGTCCGGCTCCAGGCTGATCGCCGTCGCGGCGTGCGCCGCAGCCAGAATGGCGCCGCCCTGGCCCGGGGCATAGCAGATGCCGAACCCGTCACCGTTGCGCCGGGCGGGGCCGCCCGTCGGGCTGACCGGCAGCAGGGCACCGTCCCAGTCGACCCACGCCACATCCGACGGCACACCCGTGTCGACCGACAGGTCGGGACAGCCGGCAGATGCGCCCGCAGGCGGGACGGTGCCCGCCGGAACCGGCACCGCGGCCGGGGACCCGGCAGCGGCGCTTGACGTCGCGGCCGGGGAAGTACTCCTGGTGAGTCCGAGGACGAGCGCCATCGCGACCACGCCGGCGACCACGATCGCGGACAGACCCCAGGTCAGGACCCGCCCGTCCCACCGGGACGGGCGCTCCTGACCGGCATCCTCAGCCATCGGCTCAGGTGAACTGCTCAATGATGCCGGCGGCGCCGCCGATGATCACACACGCGACCAGCGCCAACACCAGGCCTTTGGCGCCTTCCATCTCCCCGTTGCGGTAGGCGATCCCGAGCCGCGCCGCGGAGACGACGAAGCCGAGGACGCAGATGATGATCGCCGCCCAGGCGACGTAGTTGATGATGGTGGTGAACTGCTCGAACCCCGGCGGTCGTTCCGGGTTCACATCGTCAATCATGAAAATCCTTTCCCTTGCGCTGCTGGCTGGCTGATCTTCCTGGACAAACCCGAACGCCTGCCGTCGACCGGCGGTTCGGGCTGCTGGGGGGTGAGGCGCCACCGGCTGTCCGACGACGCCGACGTCCGCGCCGCGCCGTTCCGCGCTGGCGCGTCGGGGCTGAACGGCGCCCCAGGGTCATCGAGCCGTGGGCCCACCGGCTCACGGGCGGGTTCAGCGGGGGTGTCGTCGAGGATGGAGGCGGTGATGCGGAGCATCTGCTGCGAGGGCTGCTGCTCGTCGGGCGGGAGGGTGCGCCAGGCCTCGATCCACCGGACCCGCCACAGCACCGGCGCCATCGCCGCGACCCGCTCGACCTGCTCGCGCAACTCGCGCGGCACCTTCGGCGCATCGTCAGTCACGACCACACCGGCCAGCTCGACCACACCCGCCAGCGCACCGGAGGCCCATTCCCGCAGCGCCAGCTCGAGCCGGTCCAAACCGGCCCGGTCTGACCGCGCCATCACCACCACCCGACAAACGCCGCCGTGGATGGTGGGCCAGCCCGGCGCCCGCAGCGCATAACCGGCCGGAAGCTGCCGCAGGAGCGACCCGACACCGGCCCGGCCGTGCACACCGACCAACCACAGCGCCGGCGCAGGACCGGACCAGGCCGGGAGCCGATAGAGGACGGGCTGGTCGGGGGGTGTGACGGTCAAGATCGGAGCGGTCGGGCCGCCGCGCAGCACGTCGCGGCCATGCCGCCGCACCGCGCGCGCCGCAGCACGCCGCTCATGTTCCTCGCGCTTCACCTGCGCCACATCGAGTTCCTGGGGGGCCGGAACGAACGGGTTTTGATTCACCTGCACCTTCTCCCCAGCATCGACGATTGATCCCAACGAACGACACAGTAAAACGTGCCAAGACCAATTAGCAAGGGGTTCTTCCGGTTTCGCACCAGCTTCGCTACAGTCCCAGGCAATGACGCGGCGCGGCCCCCCGGCCAACCCTTTGGTTGCAGGCGCCCATTGCTGTACGACCGAAAGGTAGCTGACTGGTGGGACAGTCTCTCGATGATTATCCAGATCTGCTGACGACAAATCAGGTCGCGGGGGTGTTGCAGGTGTCAGCCGATCAGGTGAGGAAGAACCTGCGCGCGGGGGTGTGGCCTGGTGTGCGGCCCGGGCAGCGGGATTGGCGGATGCGCCGGTCGACGGTGCGGGCGATCATCGACGGCCGGGATCCGTGGGAGCACGAACAGCAGGAGCAGACCGAGTAGCGCGAGCGAAGGGATCACTTTCATGCCCCCCAGCAGTGAGTCGTTTGATCCGAGTCAGGTGCCGCCGTTTCCGGTGATCAGTGTCGAGATCACCACCACGGAGCCGGCCCGCCTGGTCGTCGAGGGCGTCGACGTCCAAGCGCCTGCCGGCGTCGATCTGCACGACGCCGCGGTCGCGGAGGCGGCGCGGCGGATCGCCGAGCGAGGGCTGCCGGCCGCCCGGGTCGCGGCGAGCTCGGACGGGCGCCGCTGGTCCCTCGTCGTCACCGCGGACGGCCAACGCCACGACATCGGCGGCCCCACCCCGACGACCCAGGCACGCGCGAAGCGGCGGCGGAGCTGGATCCTGCTCGCCGCCGCCGCCGGCGTGGTGGCGCTGGCCGTCGGTATCGCCGCCGTGATCGTGACGAGCCGCGGCGCCAGCGAGGCTGCCCAACAGCCGCCTGCGCCGGCGGGGCCGAGTGTCCCGCCGCCGGCGGAGTTGCCGATCCCGATTCCCGAGGAGATGTGGTCGCCCCAGGCGAGCTGGGCCGTCCCCGTCAGCTCCCAGCAGCGTCCGGATGGGCCGCGGGCGGTGCTGACCGATACCGCGATCGTGGTCGCCGACGACCAAGGCGGCATCACCGGCTTCGACGCCGTCACCGGCGTCATCGCCTGGCGCAGCCCCTTACCCCCCGGCGCCCAGATTCAGCAAGGTCCGGTGCGGACGTCGATCGACGGGCAGCCCAGCATCGCCGTCGCCACTAGCGACACCATCCACTGGTGGCCCCTCACCGGCGCACCCCAACCCGTCGGATCGGTCCCCGTCGTGGCCGGGGAGAAAGTCAAGCTCGAAGCCGGGAGCAGTCCGCTGGTCACCATCGAGAACGGCGACGCGACCCTCGCCAAAGTGATCCAGGGCGGGCAGCTCGTCCCGCGGACCGTGCCCGCCGGCGCCACCGTCGCCCGCGCCGACGAGGCCGCGGTGACCGCCGTCGCCCGCGACGGCCGGCTCTGGACCCTCAACACCGACGCCCCCACCGCACCCAAACCCACCGCCAAGCTCAAATTCGGCAAACGCGACGCCGGCGGCGGCGAGGTCGTCCTCGGCGCCACCCAGAATGCGCTCCTGCTGCCCGGCCCCGAGAGCGGCCAAGCCCAGCTGTACTCCCTCGACGGCAAACCCATCGGCGAGCCGGCCGACACATCAGCCAGCCAGCCGTGGGTGACCCACACCTCCGTGCCGTACGCGGTCCAGGGCAGCACCGTCACCGACGACACCAAAGGCAAGACGCGTGGTCTGAACGTGGGCTGGATCGCCAAGAGATTCATCCTCCCCGGCTACGTGTGGGGTGAGAGCACACCGGATCCCAAGAAGGGGATCCTCCGCCCGGCAATCACGCTCAACCCGGGGCTCGAGGGGCCGCGAACCGACTTTCAAGGTTGGCCTGAGCCGCCGGTGACGTACTCGCCGCTCCACGGGTTCTTTATTGCGGAAGCGGTGGACGGGACCACGATGCTGTACGCGGCGCCGGTGGTCGAGCAGTAGACAGAGCGTGGCCCCCAAGCAGAAGCTCGGGGGCCACGGATGCTCACAGCACACGAAGGGATCAATCTGCGAATGCTTGGGAGCGGAGCTAGCCTAGCCGGACCGGTGTCACCGGTCCATCACCCCCACCAGCACCTGTTGAGGGCGGAGTCGTGAAGCCGGTCGCCGGCGTGGTCGCGGGGGTGGTGGCGATCGCGCTGATCCTCCCGCTCTCCGTCGTGATCATCCTGCTGCCGCTGTTCTGCGCTGTCGCTCCGGAGAGTAGTGCGGCGGAGCAGCCGCCCGCCGGCGGCGGGGGCGGTGGGCGGTTCAACGGGCAGGGTGTGCCGGGCAAGGCGGTGCCGTGGGTGGAGAACGCCGCGGCGTCGTCGGAGTACCGGATCCCGCCCGCGTTTTTTGCGTTCATCATGGACCGCGAGTCCGATTTCCAGCCCGACCTGTTCTACCCCGACAAGAACGGCGGCACCTGGGGACTGCTGCAGATCAACTATGAGGAATGGTCCGGCATCACCGGCGGCGGCACCTTTGAGGATCCGGACATCAAGGACCCGATGGTCCATACCCGCTACGGGGCGCGGTACTTCGACAACCGGCTCGAAACGGTGCGGACGATGCGGCGGTCCAACCCGACCGCGCCCTACACCACCCAGCTCACCGAGCTCGAGGCGTTGATGATCGCCCACAACGCCGGCGAGGGAAACCTCGAGAACTACCCCGAGCTGCCCTCGATCACCCGCAGCTACCTGCGCGAATTCCGCCAGAAGTTCCCCCGCTACGGCGGCGGCGAACCCGCCCAGAAACGCAACAGCGAGAAGCCGCCCGCCGGGGACGGTGACCCGCCCCCCGCCGGCGCGGGGCACACCGGTGAGGCGAATCCGCAGGCCGCGCGCGGCCGCTACGGCCTCGGCCCCGTCAAAGACCACGTCGCCGGCGCCGCCGGCCTGATCGGCACCCGGTTCGACGTGAAGACGATCGGCGGATACCGCGCCGACGCCAGGGACGAGGGCGGTCATCCGGCCGGGCTGGCGCTGGACGTGATGACCATGGAAGACAAGGCCAAAGGCCAGAAAATCCGGGACTGGACCCAAGCCAACGCCAAGGCTCTCGGCATCGAGTACATCCAGTTCGATCACTACATCTGGAGCATCCGCCGCGACAACGAGGGCTGGCGCAAACAAGCGGACCGCGGCAGCCCCACGCAGAACCACGAAGACCACCTGCACATCAGCTTCACCGCCCAGGCGCCGGCCGGCGATCAGCCGCTGACCGCCGCCCCGCCTGGTGGCCAGGCTCCGCCCGTCGGGGACACCCCGCCGCCGGCCGAGCCCCAGTCGTGCCCGGCCGACACTCAGCAGCAGCCCGCCCAAGGCGACCCGCTCACCCCCGTAAACGGTGTCGCCAGCCCGATCAAGCCTGGCCAGTACAGCCTGTCGGCAACGTTCGGCCAGACCGGCATCTGGGCGAGATATCACACCGGATTGGATTTCGGCGGGACCGGTGTCGGTACGCCGATGTATGCGGTTGCTGACGGCACCGTCGTCGACGTGCCCGGCGCGTCCGGATGGGCCGGGCCGAACGTGTTCGCGATCCGCCTGTCGGATGGCTCCCACGTTCTCTACGCCCACGCCAGCGCCCGCCTCGTCCCAGCCGGCCAACAGGTCAAAGCCGGCCAAGAGGTCGGGAAAACCGGGGCGCTCGGCAACGTCACCGGGCCGCACCTGCACTTCGAGTACTATCCGCCCGGCACCACCCCCGGCAGCGTCTACGAGGCCACCGACCCCGCCACATGGCTCCGGAAGAACGGGATCCGGCCATGACCTCGGATCTGGTGGTGACTGTGTACACGACGCCGCGCTGTGTCCAATGCCGGCCCACCCTGCGCGCCCTCACCGCCGCCGGCATCCAGGTGGTCGAGGTGGATCTGGGCGAGCATCCCGACGCCATCGACTGGATCACCGACGACCTCGGCTACAGCCACTCCCCCGTCGTGGTCGTCGACGACCACCAACACTGGTCCGGATTCCGGCCCGACCTGATCAGCCAACTCAGCGAAAGGAGCGCCTGATGCCCTCTATCTCGGCCCAGGTGACCTTCACACCCGAAGGCCGCTACACCCTGGCGGTCGACGACCGGCCCGCACAGCTACCGCAGCCCGCCTATCCCGATCCGGACGCCTGCCGCGACGCCGCACTCGCCTACTTCCAACACCTCGCCGTCACCATCAACGGACCCGTCGACGTGCTCGCGCGTAACGAGGACGGCACCAACGAGCGCCTCCGCGTGCTGCCCGACGGCAGCTGGCACCGCACCACCACCAACACCGCTATCACCGGTAACGCCGGGAACAGTACCAATAGTGCTGCGGGGCTGGGCGGACCGGCACACCCTGCCGGGGCCGAGCGCGACGGTCAACCGGCGGCCCCGGCGGGCGGGTTCACCAGCTGGCTCACCGGCCTGTTCGGCGGCCGCCGCGCCGCCGAAGCGCGCGCGCGCGACGCGGCCGCCGCGCAGGCCGAGCGCGACGCCGCAGCCGCGGCCGCGGCTGCGGAAGAGGCCGCGCGTGGGCGGGCTGCGATGCTGCGGGTGCTCGACACCC